>NZ_JAFKPJ010000059.1:0-2142 GCF_019633765.1 Bacteroides sp. 11BF | reverse complement strand
TCAGAGTGAGGAGCAATTAAGGGCGAGCGTCAAGGACTTTGCCGAGAAACACGAACTTGACAAGTTCTTTTATTACGGCTTCGGCTCACATCATTTCTACCTGCACCAACGCTATACGAGTAACCCCGAAATAGTGATGCAGAACAGAGTGTTGTCAGTACATTTCTAACCATCTAAAAATAACGATTATGAGTACACGGATGACCATCAACGGAGTAAGCACCTGCACGCAAGCAGGGACAGAGAAATACGAGAAGTCCCAAACGGGTATCGGCAGACGTAAGCGGACACTTATGCAATACGACTACCGCCACACGGACGGGGAATTGTTCTCTTGTGTGAAACCCACGTTAGACGAGTGCCGAGCCGCACGGGACAAGTGGCTGACGGCAAAGGAAAGAAAGGAGGACAAGCGATGAACGAAGTTGCCTACCAAACGCTGATAGTCAAGTTCAGCGAGCCAATCAAGGCATTGGACGGAATGTTTGATGATGCCGAAGCATGGGGAGTTGATACCCTGAAGGGGTGGATAGACAACTATGAAAGTAGCAGGTTTACTGCCATTGACAGCCATACGGCAGTCATAACGAGCGAGTATAACATGGAGTGGCTGAAAGAGTGGCTGGAAAGATGCACACCCATAGCCGAGAAAACTGAATTTTGAACGTTGTGGCGGTGTCCGCACCGCCACAACATAACGCCTAAAATACAACGAATATGATAGCGAAGACAATTTTGGAGCAGATAGGTGGCAGACGCTTTGCCACCATGACGGGAAGCAAAGACTTCATAGACATGGGCAACGGCTTACGCATGAGCCTTGCGAGGAACAAGACGAGTGCCAACCGCCTTGACATCATCTATGATGCAGGGGCAGACCTCTACAATATGCGCTTCTACCGCAGGACGTTCAGCAAAAAGACATTCGAGTGCAAGACGAAAGACATAGAAACGCACGAGGGGATATATTGCGATATGCTGGAGGAAATGTTCACGATGGTGACGGGGCTTTACACCCGTTTTTGAACGATGGGCGGCGAAAGCCGCCTACTTTCTTTCAGTGAGCATGATGGCGGACAAAGAAAGTAGCAAAGAAACCTTTGTTCCAATCTTCGATAAAATTCTTATTTGAATATGTAAAATTAGCCATAAAAGGCTAATTTTGCATTGTTATTTTTTTGTATATTAATATGAATATAGAAGATTTACAACTAATTGTAGAAACAATATATCAGCACAATCCATCTGCATATAAACGAGGAGGAGATGTTGAGTTGTTGAATTCTCATATAAAAGCGATACAACATCTGAAAGAGGTCAATAAAATACATTATAAAGAATATAATTTGACTGATTTAGAAGCATTAAGTATCGTCATCCTTGAAGGCTTTGGTAGTTCTCGGTTCATACAAGAACCTCTGTATAATAGGCGTAAATTGAATGCCTTAACAGAAGTTTTAATCCAAAACTTAGATAGTGCATTAAGAAAAGCTCCTAAAAATACTCACCCTGTGTTATATGCCAATGATGGTTTTATGCGTGGTAATAATAGGATTGGAGATATTTTTACCGTAAATGGCTTTTTTACGACATCAATAGATGATTTTGATAATGCTCATTCTATAAAATGGATAATTGAGCCTTTACCGGAAGGTCAAACAAAAGCTTATGAAATATATAAAATATATAATCATGGAGAGGATTGTCCGTATCCTGAATATCAAGTGGAATTTGAAAGAGGAACAAAATTTGAGATAACTGACATAAAGAAAGGCAAAGAATATAATGTAGTTCATATAAAAGAACTGCCATCTCAAACTATCTGATAGCAGCAATATATTAGAAAATCCGATGAAGTTGCGGCTTCATCGGATTTTCTTTTGTCAGGTACTTATTATTTATGGTACATACAACAGTGCAAACTCCGCCTTTCTCCGTTTGAGCAGCATGGCGTGCCGTTTCCCCTTGTAGTTGCAGAAAGCGATATACTCCCGATAGATGTTCCTGTCGCCCGCCTCCAACTTTCGGATCAGCGTGCTTTTGGGAATCTTTCCGCTACCCAAAAGTCGATATGGACCGACATTGTAGGCGAGCGTGGCAAGCAGAAGCGAATCCTTCCCGAACTGCTGGAACATCGCGCAG
>NZ_JAFKPJ010000058.1:0-2162 GCF_019633765.1 Bacteroides sp. 11BF | reverse complement strand
AAACATTTGGTGTTTTAAAATAAACCTTTTACCTTTGCACCCGCTTTTGAAACGAAGCGCAATCGAAACGAAGCGTTCTTTGAAAAATTGATAAACAATACAAGTAGTACAAGTAAAATTTAGAACCGTCAATACTTATTATATAGGTATATGAAAAAATGACCGTCAATAAATTTTCGACATCCTGAACAGAGCTAATATTGTCCCTTACGGGATATATAACAATACTTTTACAATGAAGAGTTTGATCCTGGCTCAGGATGAACGCTAGCTACAGGCTTAACACATGCAAGTCGAGGGGCATCAGGAAGAAAGCTTGCTTTCTTTGCTGGCGACCGGCGCACGGGTGAGTAACACGTATCCAACCTGCCCTTTACTCGGGGATAGCCTTTCGAAAGAAAGATTAATACCCGATAGTATAATGATTCCGCATGGTTTCATTATTAAAGGATTCCGGTAAAGGATGGGGATGCGTTCCATTAGGTTGTTGGTGAGGTAACGGCCCACCAAGCCTTCGATGGATAGGGGTTCTGAGAGGAAGGTCCCCCACATTGGAACTGAGACACGGTCCAAACTCCTACGGGAGGCAGCAGTGAGGAATATTGGTCAATGGGCGATGGCCTGAACCAGCCAAGTAGCGTGAAGGATGACTGCCCTATGGGTTGTAAACTTCTTTTATATTAGAATAAAGTGCAGTATGTATACTGTTTTGTATGTATAATATGAATAAGGATCGGCTAACTCCGTGCCAGCAGCCGCGGTAATACGGAGGATCCGAGCGTTATCCGGATTTATTGGGTTTAAAGGGAGCGTAGGTGGACTGGTAAGTCAGTTGTGAAAGTTTGCGGCTCAACCGTAAAATTGCAGTTGATACTGTCAGTCTTGAGTACAGTAGAGGTGGGCGGAATTCGTGGTGTAGCGGTGAAATGCTTAGATATCACGAAGAACTCCGATTGCGAAGGCAGCTCACTGGACTGCAACTGACACTGATGCTCGAAAGTGTGGGTATCAAACAGGATTAGATACCCTGGTAGTCCACACAGTAAACGATGAATACTCGCTGTTTGCGATATACAGTAAGCGGCCAAGCGAAAGCATTAAGTATTCCACCTGGGGAGTACGCCGGCAACGGTGAAACTCAAAGGAATTGACGGGGGCCCGCACAAGCGGAGGAACATGTGGTTTAATTCGATGATACGCGAGGAACCTTACCCGGGCTTAAATTGCAGTGGAATGATGTGGAAACATGTCAGTGAGCAATCACCGCTGTGAAGGTGCTGCATGGTTGTCGTCAGCTCGTGCCGTGAGGTGTCGGCTTAAGTGCCATAACGAGCGCAACCCTTATCTTCAGTTACTAACAGGTCATGCTGAGGACTCTGGAGAGACTGCCGTCGTAAGATGTGAGGAAGGTGGGGATGACGTCAAATCAGCACGGCCCTTACGTCCGGGGCTACACACGTGTTACAATGGGGGGTACAGAAGGCAGCTACCTGGTGACAGGATGCTAATCCCAAAAGCCTCTCTCAGTTCGGATCGAAGTCTGCAACCCGACTTCGTGAAGCTGGATTCGCTAGTAATCGCGCATCAGCCACGGCGCGGTGAATACGTTCCCGGGCCTTGTACACACCGCCCGTCAAGCCATGGGAGCCGGGGGTACCTGAAGTACGTAACCGCAAGGAGCGTCCTAGGGTAAAACTGGTGACTGGGGCTAAGTCGTAACAAGGTAGCCGTACCGGAAGGTGCGGCTGGAACACCTCCTTTCTGGAGCGATGTTGGAAACGACGTTCATTGGTTCTAAAATTGTACTACTGGTACTTGTTTATTTATAGAATATAGATCGACCGTCTATAGCAATATAGATAGAGATAAACAAGAGAAAAACAGAAGCCGAGTCTAAGACAGGACACGGTTGAACTAGTCCTATAGCTCAGTTGGTTAGAGCGCTACACTGATAATGTAGAGGTCGGCAGTTCAACTCTGCCTGGGACTACCAAGACGAGATTATTATCTTGTATGATTGGGGGATTAGCTCAGCTGGCTAGAGCATCTGCCTTGCACGCAGAGGGTCAACGGTTCGAATCCGTTATTCTCCACCATTGATACGCTGGCAACGCAAGTTGCTGAATGTTATCATACGATCTTTGACATGATGTACAAAAAAA
>NZ_JAFKPJ010000057.1:0-2375 GCF_019633765.1 Bacteroides sp. 11BF | reverse complement strand
CGACCCTTTTTCTGTACTTTTGATTTATAATAGTACTAGAGGTAATAACAGGGGAAAAAGCCCTAGTTTAAAATAGTTTCGCGAATAGTTGAATTTATGAAACTTGGATTTAAATAAAATGGAGATAATAGGCTACGCTCGTGTTTCAACGAGGGAACAGAATTTAGATTTGCAGCTAGATGCTTTAAAAGAAGCCGGATGCAAACTTATATTTGAGGAAAAAGTATCAGGAGTAAAGGATAGACCCGAATTAGATAAAGCCCTTGCATATTTGCGAGAAGGTGATACTTTTGTTATCTGGAAGCTAGATAGATTAGGACGTTCTTTGAAAGATTTAGTTTATATAGTTGATTGTTTGCAGAAAAGAAAAGTTGCATTCAAAAGCATAGTTGATGGTATTGATACTAATAGTGCTCTAGGAAGATGTCAATTTGGAATTTTTGCTTCATTGGCTGAATATGAACGTGAAATAATAGTAGAACGAACTAGGGCTGGATTACAAGCTGCAAAAGAACGAGGGAAACTTACGGGACGACCTATAGGGTTATCGGAAGATGCAAAGAGAAAAGCTATAGCAGCAAAGCGTTTATATGAAAATCGGGATTATTCTATAGATGAAATATGTAGAATTTTACACATTGGAAGTAAGGCTACTTTGTATAGGTATTTACGTTATGAAAAAGTAAGATTGATGAATAGAAGAAATAAATAGGGCGTTACCTTTCAGGTCGGGCTTTTCGCTGCAAGTCCTCGCTACGCTGTGGGCTTTCCGCTGCAATCCCTAACGCATTTTCCCACCCACCCTTCTAAGGTATATCCAATGCTTTGCTTTTTTCACCGCTTCTATGAAGCACCTACAAAAGCAAGGCATTGGATATTCGGTTTTATAGACTTCATGTTCCCTAAAGGGAATATTCCGTTTATAAAACCTTATCTCTCACCCAAAATATATAAAACTTTAGGGAAAAGATAATACGTTAAAAATCAGCCAGTTATAAACTATTTTTAACAAAAATAATTGTCTTATTATTTGCGACATTTATAGAAAATTACTATCTTTGAGTATTGAAAATAAAGAGATAAATAAACTTTAAAGCTGGTTTGGCTGCCAGTATAAAGAACAGCAAACAAAATTATGAAATCTACTTTTGATAAAAATGCAGAGAAGTTTGTAAACCTTATGGTTGAAAAAATTGAAAGTTTGTCTATGAATTGGCAAAAACCTTGGTTCTCTAAAGTCAACTCTAAACAGAACTTTTTACCACAAAATTTAACAGGTCGTACTTATAGTGGTGGAAACGCTTTTTTACTTTATTTTTTGTGTGAAAAATATAATTATCAAACTCCTGTTTTTTTGACATTCAATCAAGCACGAAACGAAGGTATTAATGTTCTAAAAGGTGCTGTTGCTTTTCCTGTTTATTATACATTATTTTGTGCTTATCATCGTCAGACAAATGAAAAAATTTCATATGATGAATATAACAAATTATCGGAAGAAGAACAAAAAGAATACCGTTTAGCAGCTTATACAAAATATTTCCAAGTTTTTAATTTAGACCAAACAAACTTTGCGGAAAAATATCCCAATAGATGGGATATATTAAAGGCTAAATTTTCAGGAGAGGAACAGCCACAAGAAGAGAAAGAAATGTATGTAAATCCAATACTTGATGAAATGAATAAGAATCAAAATTGGGTATGTCCTATTCAAACGGTTTCTAGTGATAGTGCGTTTTATTCAATATCAAATGATAGCATTACTTTACCTTTAAAGAGCCAATTTAAGGACGGAGAAAGTTTTTATGGTACAGAATTGCATGAAATGGGACATAGTACAGGTGTTAAAAATAGACTAAATCGAAAAGGATTTTATGAAAATGATAAATTCAATTATGGGCGTGAAGAACTTGTAGCAGAATTAATATCGGCTTTGTCTGGTGTATATTTGGGTATTTCTGTAACCGTCAGAGAAGAAAATGCGGCTTATTTAAAATCATGGTGCAAAGCAATAAAAGAAGAACCTAAATTTTTATTTACTGTATTGGCAGATGCTATTAAAGGTAGTAAATTCATAGCCCAGCATCTAAATATAAGGCTAGATGTGGAAGAAGTTGAAGAAGAGAAAAATACAAAGGTTGCTTAAAGGTTCCTTCCCCCCTTATTGGGGGGAGTTCTTTTTTCAAACGCCAAAAAAGAACCAAAAAGGCTTAATCGCTTCACTTTGTTACGCTCCAATAGTTTTGCTATCGGTAAACCCACCCACCCTTCTAAGGTATGTTTCTTTATCCCAATAAGAACTATAGGGAAAGAAATTGATACCGTACTTTTCGGAGTTCCGGCACTGATGGGCAAACATGGCATGATGAAATGAT
>NZ_JAFKPJ010000056.1:0-2457 GCF_019633765.1 Bacteroides sp. 11BF | reverse complement strand
AAATCGTGTTCTACTTAAGTTCTTCGAGAACTATTGCATTTTTATCCTCTATTTATTTTTATTATTGGGTCCTGTTTACATTTTGACTATTTCATGCTTTTTTATCATTTTGTATTTTCTATCTCATCTGTATTGCTGGTTTTAGCACCCGAATCAAAGATCTGAGGAAAAAAACAGCTGTGTTGCTGTTAGAGAAAGTTATATTTGATAGGATAAAGCCTCCAATTTTGTGTATTTGCTCGATAAAACAAACGATATAGCTCTTTAATGATATGTATTAAGTGAATTAACGATGATTTATGATAGTAGAAATGTAAACGGGAAAAATTAGTAAATAGCTTCCTAAAGCAGATTTTTGAACTCTAACTTTTTAAGATGTTAACTTCGTACAAATAAAGAATTAAGGTTTTGTCAACAGGATATTAACTTCGTACAGATAGAGAATTAATTTCCTATATTCAGGAAACGAATAAGATCCTGCAATAAAATGTATTTTTACTTAAAAGGCAATTTTATATTGCATGATAATAGTATTTTTATTCAAGAAGAAATTATTATAGCATCTTTTTAAAGAAAGTCTGAGTTAGCTAAATATAAAGATCCTCTCCCTTATGTCAACCTAAAATGAATTTTACTATCTTTTTTATATTTCTATAATCATTATTATTTAAACACATCTTTTTATATTCAAATGCGCTCATTTGCTATAAATCCTCTATTTTTATTTTAAAATTTGTATTGTTTCTCCCTAAAAAATTGTATGTTTGCACATCACACCGATAGATTTATGACCGAGAAAGAGCTTATTGTATCATTAAAACTGGGGGACGAAGCTGCATTTACTGCTCTATACAGAATGTATTGGCCTAAAGTTCACAACTTTTCCCGTTTATACCTATCTTCTATGGCCGAAGTAGAAGAAGTGGTACAGGAGGTCTTCGTAAAATTGTGGGAGGCACGTATCTTCTTGAAAGAGAATGAAAGCTTCAAAGGATTTTTATTTATTATAACCCGCAATATAATTTTTAATCAATTTCGTAAAAGTTTCAATGAAAATGCGTATAAAACGACTATACTCAGTAGTGCAGAAGTTGAATATGATATTGAAGATGAAATGGATGCGGCCGATCTTCAGGCCTATATAAAGAAATTAATTTCTGAACTGACGCCTCGGCAACAAGAAGTATTTCACTTAAGCCGTGAAGAGCACCTTAGCTATAAAGAAATAGCTACTCGACTGTCTATCAGTGAGAAAACCGTAGAGCGACATATTAATGAAGCCTTAAAATTTTTACGTAAAAACATCTATTTATTTATCATATTTCTTTCTCTATAATAATAAGGTATAGAGAGCTTATTTCATGATTTCCCTTTTATTTTAAAGATTTTAAATTTTCTTTGGGGGATGTTATGGTGTTGCGTGTATTTATAAATAGATAGGTAATAAGAAGGTAATAAAGATGAAACAAGCGACAACTGGAAATAAGAATATAATAAAGAAGCTGCTGACCGATGGCCTATCGCCGGAAGAGCGAGAAAAACTTAATAACTATAAATTTGTGAATCAGGCAATTTATAGTCAATGGGAACAGACTTCTGATATGTATACCGATGTCGATAAGGAAGAACGAATGCTAACAAACGTTATGCACCAAATAAAGAAAGGAAAAAGCGGACGTTTTAGGCAAAGCTTACATCGGTATAGCTGGGTAGCATCCATAGCATTATTGCTAATTTGCGGAACATTATCTTTAATGTTATTATCCAGAAAATCAGATCCAAAAGTTTGGTATGTTCTGAATTCAGGACGCCAATCCATGGATTCAGTGAGACTGGCAGATGGTACACTGGTGATGTTGAATGCTGGAAGTCGTTTGACATATCCTAAAGAGTTTTCCGGAGAAAAGCGGGAAGTAACTCTTTCAGGACAAGCTTTTTTTAATGTTCATCCGGATAAGGGACATCCTTTTGTTGTAAAAACCAAGAATATGGATGTTACAGCTTTAGGGACAGCATTTGAGGTTTTTAGTTTTGATGGTGACGAAAGTGTAGAAACAGTATTGCTCAATGGCAAAGTTAGGGTAGAACCTAAGGATAACAAAGAGCAAATTAAAGGAGAATACATTCTTCGTCCGAATGAAAAATTGACTTGCCAAGCAAACGGTGATGTGCGTATAGATCATGTAGATGCTAATTCATATTCTGCTTGGCGTATTGGAGGACGATTGAGTTTCAAGAACGAAACATTGGCCATGATTTTACCTCGTTTAGAGAAATGGTATGGTCAAAAGATCGATTGCTCACAGAAAGTGGCTGATCATTATCGCTTTACATTCACATTGCGAAATGAACCATTGGATCTGATTCTGAACATTATGTCGCATAGTGCGCCATTAAATTATAAATTAATAAGCAATGACTACTATGTTCTCGAAGAACTTAAGTAGAACACGATTT
>NZ_JAFKPJ010000055.1:0-2470 GCF_019633765.1 Bacteroides sp. 11BF | reverse complement strand
TGCAAAGTCTTTGCAGAACTTGGTATACCAGATAACGTAAATTTACCATTTAGATCAGTAATAACACCTACAGTGGTGCCCTTAGCTAATACAGAGGCTCCAACAACTGGTTGCCCATCTTCTTCAGAAATAACAACACCTGTTGCCTTCTGAGTTTGGGCGGTTACTAGACCTATACCTATAAAAAGGCAAGTCAATAACAGCATTAATTTTCTTTTCATAAATTCTCTCTTAAAGTTTAACTTTACATTAATTGTTTCTTTACTCTAACAAAATGCAAATATATTAAGAAATATGAAACGAACAATTATTTCTATAAAAAAACCTTGCAAATATAACAAATCGTTATCTAAATGCGCAATTTTATGTCTAATAACATAGAAATACGCCTTAAAAAACGTAAACGAGGTTTGTATTGCTAACATGTTGCAGGTGCTAATAATATGTATTTTGGTCCATTTTTGTATATTCAAGGCTTAATATGAGCAAAAATAGTGCTCGTTTTTCTGTTAAGGAAGTTTTTATAAATATAAATTAGCCACTTTTTAAAAATACAAATTAGTTATTTCTATATAAAAAATAGCAGGTTTTAGCAGATATTAAATCTTATTCAATTCTAATATTGAGTCTATGCACGTCTTATTTGTCCATAGTATTAATTAAAAATAAAGGAAATGGATAAAATTATTTACAGTTTAGTGTATAATAGAAAAAAGAGCCTGAACAAAAAAGGGATGGCGTTGGTACAGGTTGAGGCTTACTTAAACAGGAAGAAGAAATATTTTTCTACCAAGGTTTACTTGAGTCCTGACCAATGGGATTTCAAGAAAAGGATGGTTAAAAACCACCCTAATGCGGATGCTATCAATCACATGCTCTATGAGTTCATGGCAGAAATAGAGAAGAAAGAACTGGGATTGTGGCAACAGGGAAAACAAATTTCATTGGATTCACTAAAAAATTCAATGGAAAGTCAGGATGATGGAACTTCGTTTATTGCGTTCTTCCGCAACGAAATAGCCAAATCTTCATTGAAGGAGAGTACCAAACGTAACCATTTATCAACTTTGGAGTTATTGAGAGGCTATAAGAAAGATGTGTCATTCTCAGATCTGACATTTGAATTTATATCCTCATTTGATCATTACCTCCAGCAAAAAGGGTATCACACCAATACCATTGCGAAGCACATGAAACATTTGAAAAGACATATCAATGTAGCCATAAATAAAGAATATATGGAGATACAGAAATATGCCTTTAGAAAATATAAAATTAAAAGTATCGAAAACAGCCATACTCACCTTTCTCCAGAAGAATTAGGAAAGATTGAAAGTTTGGAATTGGATGGTCGGTTTATGAAACTGGAAAAGACAAAAGATGCTTTCCTCTTTTGTTGTTATGCAGGATTACGATATTCTGACTTCACCAACTTATCCCCTGAAAACATAGTGAAAATGCATCAGGAAACCTGGCTTATTTATAAATCTGTGAAAACGAATACGGAAGTACGCCTTCCGCTTTATCTTTTATTTGAGGGAAAAGGAATAGAAGTCTTGAATAAATATCAGGATAATCTTGCTGATTTTTTTAAGCTTAGAGATAATTCAAATGTGAATAAGGAATTATTGATCATAGCAAAATTATCAGGGTTGAATAAACGTATTTCGTTCCATACCGCTCGCCATACCAATGCTACATTATTAATATACAGTGGAGTCAATATTACTACTGTACAAAAGCTATTGGGACATAAAAGCGTGAAGACAACTCAAGTTTATACTAATATAATGGACATAACTATTGTACGAGACTTAGAAAAGTCTAAAAATAATCGCAAAGTATCTTACATGTAACAGAGATTTGTGCCTTACGTAGATGTATTGGCTATTAACATTGTTAACACGAATCACAGTTCGCAAGTACCGCTTCTATAAAGAACTTGTTTTCTGATTGAAAATCACTAATTCTTTGCATGTAGGAAGTTAGTTTTAACATCATGTTAAAACTAACTTCCTACATGCAAAATGTGAACGGTTTAATTGGCTGTTTATTAAATACATAAGTTTATTAATCCTATTATAAGGAAATTTAGGTTGGCATTCTCTGTTTTTATATAAATATCAAATTAGTAATTATCCTTTTTCATTTCTAAACCATTTATGTAAAATAATAATAGACTGCTTTATGACTTTTTTTTTCGTTTGGAACTATTGAGTATAACATTCTTTTTTCAATCGTATACTTTTTAATCTATATTTCACTTACAATAAGCGGATTACGTGTACAATAGTGGGAGATCGATATAGGAATCATTCAGCTTTTATTGTTAGTACTGTTATCATATGGGTTTGATATTCAAACATATATCCATTGATATTGTCGTATAAGCACAAGTTCTCTGTGTCTTTTATAAAATGCTGATAATAAACAGTTTATAGTACAATTATAGTTCTGCAAAGACTTTGCA
>NZ_JAFKPJ010000054.1:0-2479 GCF_019633765.1 Bacteroides sp. 11BF | reverse complement strand
CGATCGGGTAGGTCAAGGGCATTACTGCCCTCTTCCCCCCTCAGAACCGTACATGAGGGTTTCCCCTCATACGGCTCAAGCTTTTCTAAGTCTCTGTTTATATGCAGAGACCGGCTCATACTACTTCTTGTTTCCATTGGTTTTACGGGATAATTTGAAACATTCGTCATGAACCAACAGATTGCATTTCCGTCCGTCTTGGACGGTTGGCATTACGTTCCATGCCTTATGCGTGTCAATCGGTTCACCACATATCGGACATTTCCGACCTTGCTTTTCCCATAGGTAAAGCAGGGACTTACGTCCTTTCAGTGTCACAAGCATCTTTGACTTCATTCTTTTATTGAAGTACAGGCGGCAGTCTGCGTCAAACGGATTCATGTCCCCCTTTATCTGCGTATATTGCAGGAAAGGAAACGAAGATGCCAGTTTCAACAAGGTAAGTTGGTCTTCTTTGCCGTTTGATTTCTTGAACTTAGCCGCAAAAGTCCAGCTGTTCCCTCGGATATTGTGCCAATAACGGTCTTTTATCCACCGTTTCCCTTTCTTGGAATGACGGCGTTTAGCCCATTGCCACAAGGCGAGAAATATCTGATGGTCAATTCTGTGAAAAGAATCACGTGTCGCCCCATGCTGATAATATGCTCCCCATCCTCGGATTTTAGCATTCAACATCCTGATTAATGATTCCTGCTTGCAACCCTTATGGCCTTTTGTCACCTTACGGATATTCTCCATAAAGCGTTTTTCGGCTTTCTTGGTCGGCTTGGTCAATATTTCATTGCCGTATTTGCGGATATTGAAACCGAGAAAATCGAAACCGTCACGGATATTGGTTATCACCGTCTTTTCTTCTGATAAGGTCAGACCTCTTTCAGACATAAAGTCGGCTACCAATGGCTTGATTTCCTTTTCAAGTGTTTCACGGTTCTCGCAGGTAATTATAAAGTCATCAGCGTAGCGGACAAGATTCACCATTGGCGAATATAACTTGCCTTTGATTCTAACTCGTTTATATTTCTCTGCAAGGACTTTCTGCAATCCGTCCAATGTCATATTGGCAAGCGTGGGAGAGATAATACCACCTTGTGGTGTTCCCTCCTCTGTCGGGAACATCTGTTTGTTGAAGATATAGCCGCATTTCAACCATTTTCGGAGCATTGCCTTATCCATAGGGATGTTGGCAAGCAGCCATTCATGGCTGATATGGTCGAAGCACCCCTTTATGTCACCCTCCAGAATCCATTCGGGAGAATAGCCTTTTCGGAGAATGTTATGGCATTGCATTACCGCATCCATACAGCGACGTTCCTTGCGGAAACCGTATGAACGTGTGTCGGCTGTTGTTTCCGACACTGGTTCCAATGCCATGAGGTAGAGTGCTTGCATGGCTCTGTCTTTCATTGTCGGTATTCCCAACGGTCGCAGTTTGCCATTACTCTTTTTGATGTGGACTCTTCTCAATGGCTTCGGCTGGTAGCCTCTGCGTTTGAGTTCGCTTATCGCTTGTGTTTTTGCTTCGGGTTTCTCCCATGTTTCCATGTCCACCCCGGGGGTGTTGCCACCTCCATTAGAAGTAACTCTCTTTACGGCTAAGGCTTTTGCGTAAAAAGAGTGGGTCAGCGTCCACTGCAAGGCTTTCACCTTGCCCGGTCTGCCTTCCTTCTGAGCCTTTACAATACGCGCTTGTAGCTTTCTGACAGCCAACTCCGCCTTATTCCAGTCTATTCTGTCCCAAAGTGTTTGCTGATTGTCAGCAGGCGCACACGATGTCTTGTTTTCGTTCATTTGCTTTCCTCCTTTTGAAAGTTCTAAAAGTTAATTGTAAAGAATCACCATTTGACAACATTCGGTTTTGATTGCCTCCCTAATGTCGTCACAGAAGTCTGCCCACTTTCGTGTCGGATGATGTCGCCCACATCAGCTCGTGATGTCGGTTCAATCCGTATCCGCTCCATTACAGAACGGCATTCGCTTTTTCTGTTATCTTATACCTGCACACCATTCGGCTTTCATTGCTGTCAGCTTACCTGCCATTTTTTACATGACAGGAGATATACAGGCTTACCATGTTCCACATAGATAACTAACGGATAGGTTAGGTTCTGTCTCATCCTCCGGCGGTGCTTATATCCGTGTAATCCTACCATGGAGAGGATTAACCGACCGCTTCCCTTTTGGGTAGAGTGTGCCAGTATCTTACACTCTTTCGTGACATTACGAAGTTTACTAACAGTTCGCTTGCGCTAACCATACTATCCAGCCTCGCCACTCTACGGTATGATACTAACCGTACTTGACTTCCCCTCACGGTTCTGTCTTGTCTTGCGAAAGTGTACTTTGTCCCGACCGCTTAATACAACATTAAGGTGCACCGGTCGGTAGGCTACCGCTGACGGAACAGCGGGTTAAAACTGATACCCGTAAGTATCATTCCAACAATTATCTATGCGACTTCATGTCGCACCCACGGCGTATC
>NZ_JAFKPJ010000053.1:0-2496 GCF_019633765.1 Bacteroides sp. 11BF | reverse complement strand
TTCACGTGTAGGCTCGGCGATGGGCGCCTTACCACCTTTCGGTGGTAGGTTTCCCATAGCCTGCCCCCGAACCGTACGTGCAAGTCTCCCTGCATACGGCTCTCCACTGGTAATGTCAGTTTATTTGTCATGAGCATGAATGTTTGCATTACAATGTTTGCATACTGCCAACGTCTTACGCCATTTCTTAATCATCAGTCGGTGCCACTCCGTATCGGTATTTATACCTTTGAGTTTACGGACTTGATACATTACGGTCTTGACATTGGTTGCTCCACACAATTCACATTTGTGCTCCATGAGTCTCTCCGCAAGAGTGGGGAAAGGAAGTACAAACGTGTTAGGTAGATTATCGCAGGTTGCGTCTTTGTCCGGCTCTTGCCTTGCAAAGCCGTCATTATAGAGTATTCGGAACTTGGTTTCTCCTTTCTTTGCTTGATAAGGTATCGCCAGGTCATGGTCTCTTCTGTACTTTCGTATAACCTTGGCAGTTGATGAATTTAGTTTCTTTGCCAAAGTTTTGCAGAAACTATATCGCATTATGTAACCGAATTTACTTCCTGCAAAAGAGATGTTGTCCGCAATCCTATAATATTGGTACAAACCTCTGATTTCAGTTGTATAGCGTGCGCAGATTGTGGCTGGGTCTTCTTTGGTCAGGTAATTGCGTGGCATGGCATACCAGATTTCCTTTCCATTGATTACCCTAAGCTCCATTGCTTTCAGTTCCAATAATTTCTTTTGGACGGAGGCGATAGGCAGAGCCAGTATTATGCGTCCGCTGAACGGTCTCTTCAGCCATCCCAGCTTGTTTCGCTTCATGGCTTCGGATTTTCTGACAGAGATTTCATACCCAAGAAACTTTGCTGAATCCTGCGCATTTGTGATAAGGGTCTTTTCTTCGGAGAGTTCAAGCTTTAGTTTGTCTCTCATGAATATTGTAAAGTTCTCTTTCATTTTCGCACAGTCTGCTTTACTACCAATTACACCGATTAGAAAGTCATCGGCATATCTGATATATTTAAGTCTCTTGTAATTACTATCCATTGCCATAGATGCCGGCACTCTCCGTGTCTTAGCTTCCACCTCTTTCAGTTGTGTCAGCAATTCACGTTTCGTATCCTCATCAGTGGCGTTTCGGATAGTCTTGCGTAATCTTACAGCCTTTCGGCTGTAACTTGCGTGGAGTGGGTTTTCCCGCTTTTTCTTGCCCTTGTCGAATGATTCCGCATATTCACGCATGTATTTATCGAACTTATCAAGGTAGATATTTGCCAAGATAGGGCTTATTATCCCTCCTTGGGGAGTTCCCGAATACGTCTTGTGAAATGTAAAATCTTCGATATATCCAGCCTTTAGGAATTTCCATATCAGTCGAAGAAATCTTTCATCTGATATGCGCTCACGAAGAGTTTCAATCAGAATATGGTGGTCGATGTTGTCGAAGAATCCTTTGATGTCACCTTCGATGAACCAGTTCGCACCAGTGAAAAGAGTTTGGATGGAACGCAAAGCCGTATGACAGCTTCTTCTTGGTCTGAATCCATGCGAGGAATTCTCAAAATGTCCCTCATAGACAGCTTCAAGAATAAGTCTGACGACCTCTTGCACCATCTTGTCTTCGATTGATGGGATGCCCAATGGTCTTTTCTTCCCATTCTTTTTAGGGATATAGACTCTTCGGGCAGGCGTTGGCATGTAACTTTCATCCTTTAGCGCAGCTATCAGATGTCCTATTCTATCAACGCTCATTCCGTCAATGGTCTTACCGTCTGAGCCGGGTGTCATGTTGCCCGGTTTCGCATAAATGCTCTGGTAGGCTACATAAAACATCTGTTCATTGAATAGGATGCGGTACAACCTTTCGTACTTGTAATGCACATCTTTGCTATGTGCAGATAAACTGTTTAATATGGTCTCTGGATTTCTCATACGTCTCACACGTTATCGTTTGACAATATTAAAATTACCGAGCTGTTCCCCTTCGCCATGTACGTGGCTTTCCCACGCTCAGACTACTACGGGAACTCCGTTGCCATGCGGAGTTTTCAGAGCCTGTGCTCATAGCCTTTCGGCATCTCCGTGTAGGCAATCCCCATTTAGTGGACTTGATAACTTGGCTTGACAGACTGTCGGATGCAACGTACATCCCTTTCTGTTCTCTGACGGATATGTCGCAGTAAATTCCTTGCCCATCACTCCGTTCAATAAGCGTGGGTACTGCGAGGCAACGTATATAACTGCTTTCCGTTGCCACCTCTACATTAGTCATAGGACTATTGTTCAACCAATCAGGTTTCATCCTCGTGCCTGTCTTTTCCCATAGCAATTCAGTCGCAGTTTAGCAATTAACTGACTTATCGCGTTACCGACATGCTTCACTCCCCGTTTGGTTTCCCATTCGGATAAGTCGGTCTGGGATAGGTTTATAAATTGGAATACTAACCTAATCACTTGCCAAAGTGATTATTATCAAGCCCCTATTATGGGCGCACT
>NZ_JAFKPJ010000052.1:0-2605 GCF_019633765.1 Bacteroides sp. 11BF | reverse complement strand
CGGGGGCAGGCTATGGGAAACCTACCACCGAAAGGTGGTAAGGCGCCCATCGCCGAGCCTACACGTGAAATATGCCTCCGAACCGTTGCTGCTCAATGTGGAGATGTGCGACTTCATCCATGACGGCGAGAAGGTGAACCGCCCGAACAATGCGCAGGAAATCTATCTGAAGGAACTGGGCAGCGAAAGCCCGATGCTGGTACGCCTTATCATGAAGTCCATCCACAAGCAGAACAAGCGCGAGGTGAAGCACATCGGCTGCAAGCGATTCGGTATCCAGTATCTGCTGAAAGGTATCTACACGCATAATGGTTTGCTCTATTTCCACACGGAGATAAAGAACCAGAGCAATGTGCCTTTCGATGTGGACTACATCACATGGAAAATCGTGGACAAGAAGGTGGCGAAGCGTACCGCCGTGCAGGAGCAGATCATCCTGCCGCTCCGTGCGCAGAATTACGCCACACTCGTGCCGGGCAAGAAGAGCGAGCGCACGGTGTTCACGATGGCGAAGTTCACTATCCCCGACGATAAATGCCTCGTGGTGGAACTCAACGAGAAGAACGGGGGGCGTCACCAGTCTTTCGTGATTGAGAACGAGGACTTGGTACGTGCCAATACCATCAACGAACTTCAAGTGCGCTGACCATGAGAAAGTACATCGCAATAATCATCGCGTCGCTTGCCCTGGTTACGGGGCAGGCGCACGCCCAGCGATGCCTGCCGAAGATGCAGGGCATCGAGGTCAGGGCGAACATGGCGGACCGCTTCAATCCCGGCGGCAACGACGGCGGGTACAGTTTCGGGGCGGCTCTCTCCACCTACACGAAAAAGGGGAACAAATGGGTGTTCGGCGGCGAATATCTGTTGAAGAACAACCCTTACAAGGACGGAAAGATACCCGTGGCGCAGTTCACGGTGGAGGGCGGATACGACTTCAAGATACTTTCCGATGCCCGTAAAATCGTGTTCGTCTATGCAGGTGCTTCGGCTCTTGCCGGATATGAATCGGTGAACTGGGGCGAAAAGGTACTGCATGACGGCTCCACGCTCCATGACCGGGACGCCTTCATCTACGGCGGTGCGCTGACGCTCGATGTGGAGTTTTACGTGGCAGACCGTATCGCCCTGCTCGCCAACCTCCGGGAGCGTTGCCTGTGGGGTGGCGACACGAGGAAGTTTCATACGCAGTTCGGGGTCGGAATCAAGTTCATCATCAACTGACACGGACATGGAACGGACGGAAATAGACATCATCAGACAAATGCCCATTGCGGTTTTTCTCGCACGGCTGGGGCATGAGCCTGTCAGAAGGAGCGGTAACGAGCTGTGGTATATCGCCCCGTATAGGGGCGAGCGCACGCCCTCTTTCCGTGTGAACGTGGCGAAACAGCTCTGGTACGACTTCGGTCTGGGCAAAGGTGGTGACATCTTCACGCTTGCCGGGGAGTTTATCGGAAGTGGCGACTTCATGGAACAAGTGAAGTTTATAGCGGGAACCTCTAATATGCAGATTGCAGAGTTTGACAAACCGACCTACATTCCGAAGCAGACAGAACCTGCCTTTGAGGGAGTGGAAGCCGTCCCTCTGCTTCGTTCTCCACTGACAGACTATCTGGCGGAACGGAGCATTCCTTACGTTGTCGCATCACGCTACTGCTGCCGACTGAATTACTGTGTGCGTGGCAAACGATATTTTGCCGTCGGTTTCCCGAACGTGGCGGGTGGATATGAGATCCGCAGCCGCTTCTTCAAAGGATGCGTGCCTCCGAAAGATGTGTCGCTGGTCAAGGCGGAAGGCTCTCCGGCTGACGTGTGCAGCGTTTTTGAAGGCTTCATGGACTTTCTTTCTGCTGCCACGTTCGGATTGGAAAAGGGTGAGTGCCTCGTATTGAACTCTGTTGCCAACGTGGAAAAGGCAATGAGGTATCTGGACGGCTGCGGGTGCATAGACTGTTATCTCGACCATGACGCAGCCGGACGGCGCACGTTGAAAACGCTGAAAGGACATTATGGAGAACGTGTCTATGACCGTTCCGCTCTCTATGACGGTTGCAAGGACTTGAACGAGTATCTGCAACTGACAACCAAAAAAGAACAATAACTTAAAAATCAAATGACAATGAACATACTGAACAACAAAAACAAGAGAATATCAATCTTCAAGACGTTGGCACTCTGCCTGTTCGCTGCCGTGTCGCTCACGCTCGTATCGTGTGACGACGACATGGACATACAGCAATCCTATCCCTTCACGGTGGAAACCATGCCCGTGCCGAACAAGGTGACGAAGGGGCAGACGGTTGAAATCCGCTGTGAGCTGAAAAAGACGGGCGACTTCGCCAACACCCTCTACACCATCCGGTATTTCCAGTTCGAGGGGGAAGGCACGCTGAAAATGGACAACGGAATCACGTTCCTGCCCAATGACCGCTACCTGCTTGAAAACGAGAAGTTCCGGCTGTACTACACGGCGGCGGGTGAGGAAGCGCACAACTTCATCGTGGTAGTGGAGGACAATTTCAGCAACTCCTACGAGTTGGAATTTGACTTCAACAACCGAAACGTGAAGGATGACGGGGTTATCACTGTTGTCCCCATCGGG
>NZ_JAFKPJ010000051.1:0-2899 GCF_019633765.1 Bacteroides sp. 11BF | reverse complement strand
CGACCCTTTTTCTGTACTAAAGAAAACGGTTCTTTTTTTGCTTAATCAAAGAACTTATGTCGCTACGGTGTTTAGTTAACCAATCTTCCAAAATAAACGAAACTAAAGATGAAATAGGTATTTTGGCTTTAGCTTTGAGCAACCCAAACACCTCTTTTACATCTGTATCAACATATAGAACTTCCTTGCAATTATAATTTTTTCCTTTAATGTACTCTAATAAGTCCGTCAAATCCATTTCACTAGAGCCATTAAAATTAAAAACTTCCGAAGAAGTTGTTTCCATTTCTACATGAAGTGGTTCTTTCTCCTCTTCAACTTCATATTTAGCTTCTTGAATAGGAGCTTCATTTATACTACTCCCATGCAATTCTTCACCTCTTATCATTTTAGCTATTTCCAGAACACTAGAAATACCTTCATTTTGCTTTTTCCTTAATTTATCAGCCATGTGCAAATATATACAATAAATGAATAACTTTATAACAAATATCTATTAAAAGAATATTTTATTTTATTGCTCCTTCTTGAATGATATAATCATAAGCATTCTTCACCTTATCAATACACTCATTACTAATTGCTAATGTATTTATACGTTCCATAGCAACAGAAGCTGGTATTTCATCTGTAACAAAACCAACTTGCTTAAGAATATCAACTACCTGTTCTTTTGTTTCATATCTTACCGCAGTTCTCATATTGTTAGGTAAAAAGAATATTTTGGCTTTTACATTTAAATACTGTAACACTTGGATAAAAAAACCTGTACTATCCATTGTAAATTTATCGTATTTAAATGGGCATATTATTATATCCGCAGCTTTAAGAATAGTTCCCAGAGCATCATCATCAATCTTACCAGGCAAATCTATTAATAGATTTCCTTGCTCAACCTTAGTAAAATCACTAATAATTTTAGCAACATTAGATATATCGGTTTGTATAACCTCATATTTAGGTTCATTATCATAGGTCGCAATATCTTCTTTTCTTCTATCCGATAATGAACGCTGAAAATCTAAATCCAATACTAGAACTTCTTTTCCTTTTTCTACTAGATAGTTGGCAAATTGTATGCAATTAGTCGTTTTACCACAACCGCCTTTCTGATTCCCAAATAATATTATCATATCTTATTATATTTATTAATTTTGTTGCTGTCCTCTTTTCTTTTTCCTATTAGGAGATTTATCTTGCTGTACATTTATATGCTGGCTAAGAATATCACAAATAGCATCAATCAGATTAAATCCCCTTGCCAGTTCTGAATCTTGTTCAACATTTATTCTTTCCATCTTATCAAGAGTAACTAGAGTAATCCTATCTTTACTATAGCCATCTTTTATAATATTGATTCCTAAATCATCAGTACTTACGATTACTTTATTCTTTTTATCTATTAGATAAACTAAATTATCATCTTCAACAAAAAGAATTCCTTTTTCTCTTAATGTAGAATGTAAATCTGAACTATGAGCCAAATAACTATTTATCATATCAGAATAGACAGTATTTTTTTATCCATATGCTCTTGAATCAAAATATCATCTTTTTTCACATGATAAATTCTACTTAACAACTCGGCTTCTTTAAGTGTAGCAACATTAAATTTATTTGCTTCATACACTCTGCTATTATATCTAAGTTCTTTCAACAGTTTTTTATCAAGAACCAATAAAGCCTTATCATCACCATTTATAAATATTGTGCCATTCATTGAAAACCTATAACCGTAATCTAACATTAATTTCTTGAAACTATCCATTGTATATTTTGTTCCATCTTTCAAAAGAAGATTAATTATACTATTACAGTGTTCAACTTTTGCTTGTTTATTAGGCTCTACTAAAAGTTCCTTCAAATCCATAACTTCCCCACCTTTCAAAACTCTCTTATTTCTATAATCAATTAATGTATATCCATAAGGTTTAGTATGTCCTTTTCCTGTATGAAAGACTAAATTTATACCAAACTTATCTTTCATCAAAGTTTGAAGTTCTGTATAGGAAAGTCCTTGCTTATATTTAAATAAAAGAGCTGTTATCTGTTTTCTTCTTTCTTCATCAGGTGTATATTGTTTAGCTTTATCTTTTATCTGCTCTAATTGAATTGAAGCGTGCTTTTCACCACCCTTATACAAAATTAATAATCCATCCTTTTCTCTTAATTTCCATCCTGATTGTTCAAGTAACAACTTATATTGCTGCACTGTAGAAAAAGAAAACTCCATGTATTTTGAAATGTCATCTTTAGCCTTCAAAGCTAAATCAACATTCATTATTTGATTTATGACTTTCTGTGAGCGCACAGCTTCCATATTATCTTTTACCTTCTGTCCGTTCTTCTGTACTCGTGTAGAAACAATATGTACATGATTATTTTCTGTATCAGAATGAAAATATATCATATAAGGATTATTTCCATAACCCATTTTATTTATATATTGCAAAGCTACATTTTTCAAATCCTCTGCCGAATATTCACGCCCCTTACATGAAATCACTGCATGAAATTGTTTTGCCTTGACCGCTGGATTAGTCCTACAGACAGATTCCATATAAGCTATATAATCCGACTTCTTCAAATTATCTGGATTCATAGCAAAATTTTCTGCAACAAGAAGTTCACTCTTGCCTTCCTCATTCTTTCGCTCATTATAATCAATACCAGCGAAAGAAGTTGCCGCTTTTAAAACTACTACTACCATATTTATAACTTCACACCGCAAATATACAAACAAATATTCAATAAAAGAATATTTCAATATAATTTATTCATATAATAAATATACAAATATTATATATTCATATATTATTTATATATATAATATTTTTCCCTAAAGTTTTTTGGTATCATAATAATGTTCTCTTATCGTCCATGCCGGGCAGAACCCGGA
>NZ_JAFKPJ010000050.1:0-3495 GCF_019633765.1 Bacteroides sp. 11BF | reverse complement strand
TTTTTCTTCTCACACAAGTTTTTCCGTAAAAGCGATTTTATCCGTCAGCACACCATCGCCCAAAAAGATTTTGAACGAACGTGTGCCGACTGCCGCATAAGCGGAGAAAAGGGCTTTGCCTCATGCCTAAACAATAGTTTAGACTGATGAGACAAGGCCCCTTTCTTTTGTGCTTATGCCAAAGAGGTGCTTTTACGGGGTTTTGACGATTTTTCTTTTTTCGTTGTCCTTTTGAGCCGGAAGCGGAAAGCCGTGTATGACCGCACATTCCATAAATGGAACAAGCCGTCACTCACGGCAGACAAACCGGGAAGAATGATTTTATCCATCCGACCAAACACGTTTGGCCAAACAGATAAAAACATACTTCCTTGCCGATGGTTTGCTCGGTTTCACGCTACCGGCTATGTTCTTTTCTGTTGGGGATGTCTTTTTCACGGATTTCTCTTTTGAAGTTTTCCTGTCTAATCTGCCTCCACTTCCGTTTACCTCCATTTTCGCGCCTTTCAGTGAGCCGCATCAGGCAGTCATTTTCGTGCTGGGTGCAAAGGTAACTCCGGGATTGTACGGGAAAGCAAGGTCAAGCCTCCTGTTTTCTGGAAAAATCTCCAGCCTTTCGGGTAGTATTTTTCCGAAAAACCTTGCATTCCCTAATCCCTACCTTTTTAAGCACCCGAAACGAAAACGACCGATGCGACAGAAAGACGCATTAAAAAAAATGTCGGATAAACGAGAAGCAGATAAGATAGTTTGAAACTCAACTCCCTCAGCTCTTGAATCCGCATTAAAAAACAAAAAATCAAAAACAAAACGGATATGAGAACGGCAATAGCAACAAAATTCGTGGCATGGGAAGTACCAAGTTTGGAGAACCTGCAAGGCAGCAAGGTGTACGGACTTCGCACCAAACTGAACAATGGTGAGAAATTGAGCCGAGAGGAAAAGGATTGGCTTACACGCAACGTGAACAGCAACACCTATTTCAAGA
The DNA here is from genome assembly GCF_019633765.1 of Bacteroides sp. 11BF. Classification (NCBI taxonomy): domain Bacteria; kingdom Pseudomonadati; phylum Bacteroidota; class Bacteroidia; order Bacteroidales; family Bacteroidaceae; genus Bacteroides; species Bacteroides sp. 11BF. Next base: position 2,507 of record NZ_JAFKPJ010000050.1, on the reverse strand, counting down.
GCGCAGTACCCTTGCAAGGTTGGATGTTTGACTTTTCCGACATTCTCCGAACCTACATTGTAAAGCAGTATGGACATTGGGCGGAATACAAGGCTACCGACAAGACCGCACTCCGCAGTTTCCTATACGGCAGGATAGACAGCATCGTGGAACTTAACAAATGATACGGCTATGACAGCAACGGTAAATTTCAGACAAATGGCGCAATACATAGGGCTTGCGATATGCACCCTAATCATGCGCACCGCCTTTTGGGTGTCCGGCATCCTTTGGTACATCGTCAGAGAGATAATAAACGGAGTGTTCCGAGTGGCAATAGGGGTAATCGTGGCTATTCTTTCCGTTATCCTGTTCTTCGGCTTCATTCTTTGGTTATTCACCCTTTAATCCCTACCGACATGGCAAAGAGAAGAAGCAAGACAGTGGAGCAACAATGCAGATACTACGAGGTGGGCAACATCTTCGAGTACATGGTGGAAACATACCTCAACGGCAATATGTCCGTGTTCCGTGGACTCTACCACGAACTGAACAAGGACGCACGGAAGGACTTTATAGACTTCCTATTGAGCGAGGTTGAGCCGATTTATTGGAGGGAGATTTTGAAACATACTATTTGACAACTCATAAAAACGACAGCGATATGAAAGGAACAGACCATTTCAAGAGAACGATACAGATGTATTTGGAACAACGTGCGGAGGAAGACACGCTCTTTGCGAAGAACTACCGCAATCCAGCCAAGAACATTGACGATTGCGTAACCTACATTCTGAACTATGTGCAGAAAAGCGGTTGTAACGGCTTCACGGACGGAGAGATATACGGACAAGCAGTACACTACTATGACGAGAACGAGATTGAGGTGGGCAAGCCTATCCAATGCCAAGTGGCGGTGAACCACATTGTGGAACTCACGGCAGAGGAAAAAGCAGAAGCACGTCAGCAGGCAGTCCGCAGATACCAAGACGAGGAACTCCGCAAGTTGCAGAACCGCACCAAGCCGACAAAGGCGAAAACAGAAACCCAAGTTCAACCCTCATTATTTGATTTTGGCTTATGAAACCGAGAAACAAATTTGAAAAAGCAGTTCTTGCCCAAAGCAAGAAACTACGCCCGATAACCCCGATACAGATAAATTGGGCATTCCGTAATTGCGTGGAGCATTATGCACACCGCTTGCCGAAAGGTCGTACCACTTGTATGGATTGCGGTCATAGTTGGGTAATGACGGAGCAGACCGAGCATTGTACGTGTCCCGAATGTGGAGCAAGTTTGAAAGTCTGCCTCACCTATCAGCGCAAGGTAAGACAAAAGCAGTATTTCACAACCCTTACCACAAGCGGAGAATACCAAGTGCTACGAATGTTCTTGCTTGTCGTGGGTATGGAGAAAGGGGTTAATGCCAAGTCCTATGCCCTTGAAATCGGGCAGTATTGGTGGAATGAACAAGGGCGTAAGGCTGTTGTTGCCATTCCACGCACATTGGGATGCTACATCGACACGTTCTCATTCGCTTCTCCTTTTGCTATCCGCAATGACAATGAAGCGTACCGCCATATCTCATATTCCCCGATATATCCAAGATATAAGGTGTTGCCGACGCTCCGCAGAAACGGCTTTAACGGCAATTTCCACGACATTGTACCCACCAAACTAATACCGGCATTATTGTCGGACAGCCGTGCGGAAACGCTGTTGAAGGCAGGGCAATATCCCATGTTGCGCTACTATCTGTACCACTCTTTCAATATTGGAGAGTATTGGGCTTCAATCAAGATATGTATCCGCAACGGCTATACTATTGAGGACGGCTCAATGTGGCGTGACACCATAGACCTCCTGCGTCATTTCGGCAAGGACACAAACAGCCCGAAATACGTTTGCCCTGCCGACCTCAAAGTTGAACACGACAAGTTGGTGGCAAAGCGCAACCTGCAAAGGAAACATGAGCGGACTGAACAGCAACGCAGGAAAGCGATTGAGGACGAGAAACAATATCTGAAAGCTAAGGGCATATTCTTCGGACTTGCCTTTACCGACAGCCTTATTTGCGTCAAAGTCATAGAGAGCGTGGAAGAAATGGCAGAGGAAGGAAGGACGATGCACCATTGTGTGGGCGGTTACCACAAACGAAAAGACTCCCTTATCCTATCCGCCACCATTGACGGAAAACGAATTGAAACGATAGAGGTGTCACTAAAAACTTTTGAGGTGGTGCAGTGTCGTGGCGTATGCAACGAGAACTCCGAATACCACGACCGCATCATCGCCCTTGTGAACAAGAACGCCAACCTTATCCGCCAGCGGATGAAAGCGGCATAATATCGACATCTAACAACTAACATTATGGAAGTAAGATTTGAAAGCATGGTTTTCCTATGGGATGATAAAATCCCCACGATGTTCCTTGAATTTATGAACCTCCTCACTCTTTGTCAGAGTGAGGAGCAATTAAGGGCGAGCGTCAAGGACTTTGCCGAGAAACACGAACTTGACAAGTTCTT